>NZ_UIGI01000003.1 GCF_900446255.1 Buttiauxella agrestis
TGAACCACTATTTTTTACTGTTGGTGGTGGCGCTATCGGTAGTGGCAGTGGTGGCAGTGGTAACTTCGCCATTTCATTCTCCAAAATTATTTAATATACGGCTATTTTAAGTGTTTTTTCTTTTAAAACAATGACTTGTATGTTGTATTGCTCGTGACTGTAATGTTGCCTATCAACTTATAGACACCTTGTGAATATGCATTTATTACATCTCAATTCATGAGTTGTAATAAATACAGCATGTGGGGGTTGTTATTCAATGAGTTATGACAGGTTTCTGTGCTCGCTGTGCTGAATGTGCTGAGTGTGCTGAATGTGCTCGCGGTGCTGAATGGGGATGCAAGGGGCAGGGCAATAATTTCCGACAGCCATTTGATGCAAATCGACAGACCTACTCATAGCGCCCTGTGTGCGATTTTCCGCAGTTTTTATGATTATGGTGCGGCCTTGGGCTAGGAAGTGGCTTGGTGCTTGCCTGAGCGCGCCTGAGGTGGCTTGATGGCTATTTGTGGATGTTGATGATTGCTTAGTCGTACACGTTGCCCAAAATAAGGCATTAAAAACTCATTGTTCAAAGGATCTTCTTGAGATCCTTTTTCTGTACGCGTAATCTCTTGCGCAGAAACGAAAAAACCCGCCGAAGCGGGTTTTAACGCCAGAACCTTGAGCTACCAACTCTTGGAACTGGTAGGTAACTGAATCCATAGCGGGAGACAGTCACCGAGTAATTGAACCTTGGCGGGAACAATTACCAAATTTGTCTGAACAGTTTAGCCGTGTTTTACGGATAACTTCAAGTCAAAACCATCACTCTACTTTCTCCCGCACTGATTCCGTTACCAATGGCTGCCGCCAGTGGCGATTTTTCGCGCCTGTCAGGGTTGGAATCAAGTGACCAGTTACCTGTATATGGCGCGGCAGTCGGACTAAACGGGGAGTTCGTGCATATAGTCCAGCTTGGAGCGAACCGCCTAAAACGAGCCGAGAACCCGCAGTGTAAGCTATGAGAAAGCGCCACACATCCAGCAGGAGAAAGGCGGAAAGGGTTTCGGTAAACGTCATGGTGGGAACAAGAGAGCGCACGAGGGAGCGACCTGTCGGAAACGGTGGGGATCTTTAAGTCTTGTCGGGTTTCGCCCGTACTGTCAGATTCATGGTTGAGCTTTTAGCTCCCACAGATGCACCGAAAAAGCGTCTGTTTATGTGAACTCTGGCAGGAGGGCGAAGCCTATGGAAAAACGCCCCGGGCGGGGCTTTCCTTCCCCGTCTTTGCCTTGTCTTCCGGGCATTCTCAAAGGAGCTGCTATGCGGAAACCAACGAAAAAAAAAAGTGACTGTGAAAAAACGTTTCTGGCATCCCGCTGTTATGGAAAATCTGATGCGACAGGCGCAGGCGGAAGATTACCGCCGGGAACAGATGGCAGCGCTTGAGCATTCTGCCGTGTCTCATCTTGTCGATTTGGATCAGGACACCACTGATTTACGTTGATTCGCCCGTTTCCGTCTTGCCGCTGTTACTTAAATTGCCACCATCGCTTTTTGTGGGCTGGATTGGGCAGCGCTAAAAGCTGTGTTGATAGTCCATCCACTTTCGCTGTCAGCGTTGTGACGTTCTCCGAAAGCTGCTTGTTTTGTTCCCGCAATGCTGTGATCTGATTCAGTAACTCTGTGACGTATTCCGGTGGCGTTTCTGCTGTGCCTTTTTTATGTGACGCCGTGGATACCTTGTTGTGCGGCTGCTGTGACAACTCCCCGTAGACCCGGATAAGTTCGGATGTGTCTATTTTCGTCACCCCCTTATCATCCTTATGGGCTGAGAGCTTGCCAGACGTGATATCTCGGTACACTGTCCGCCTTGTTAATCCAACTAAACCCGCCGCTTTTGCAACGCCAATCAGCGCCATGTGATCCCCTTATTTTTGCCCGTTAATGGATTTGTGACACCGTAGCGTTTAACCCGCCTGTTTTAACCCGAATTACCAACCGTTTCACACCTGCTGGTTTAGAATACACCCTAAACAAGCATTGTGTGTTGTCACACATTTACGACCCATCGTAAAACGAAAATTTACCGCCCGTTCACGTTGCGTTTCCCCTGTTCTGTTTCTAGTCTCTCAAAAAGTCCCCCATTACAAAAGGCACGGCAGCGCATGACGGCAGACCCGACACAACCGACCCGGGCGGAAACTGTGACGACACTGCGACAGCAGGGATTAAAACAGCGTGAGGCAGCGGAATTGCTGGGCGTGTCCGTGTCTGTTGTCAAAAAATTCTGGAATCAGTCACACCATGAGAATGTGATACGGGGCCGCCCGCGCGTTTCAGATGCCAGGTTGTTAGAAATCACTCTGAGCGAGGGGAAAGGCCCGGGCGCGATTGCTGCCACGCTGGGGATCAGTCTGGCGACGACGCACCGCCGCATTAACGAGCTAAAACAAAACCCGTTTCATTACTGGACGCTGACCCGCTTTCCCGTCATGCAAAAGGAGGAACCCGTGAACGTCACGTTAACTGTCACCATTTTGACGGGCTGGCGCGAGGAACGCCGCATTCGTCGCAGCACGTCACACAGCGCACTGTGTGAGGTTGTCACCTGTGGTGATGCCGCCGCAGAGCTGGCCCCCGGGGATTTAATCGAATTACGCACCCGGGAAAGCGACTGGCCCGCGCTGCCGGAGCTGCCCGCCGTCGGGGCCGAGCTGGCGCTGATGATCCGCAGCACCCCGGCGCAGCGTGGTTTAAAGGCGAAAACATTTCGAGCTATCACCGGAAAGCTCCCGGTGTACTGGTACACCCTGATCCCCCGGGCCGGGATGTCAGCAAGGCCGCAGCCTGCTGTATTCCGCTACATGGCAGCCGTCAGACCCCATAACCGGGAGGCATTGACGGACGTCGCAGCCCGGCTTTCCCTGCTGGCCCGGGATGAATACAGCGGCAAAACGGAACACCTGAACGCCGTCAGCCTGTGCGTTGACCTGCTGCAATCCCGCGCCAATAAAACAGGGCGCAACTGATGACCGGGCCGCGTTATCTGCCCGCAGCGGAGGCCCGCCGGGCGTATTCCACTGTTTATCGGGCGCTGAGTACGGAGGCCGCGACGTTGCATTTTTTGGCGCTGTTTAGCGCTGGCGAGGATATACGGCCCGCAGATTTTTTAACGCTACAGCAGGAAAGCCGCCTGAAAAAATACATGGAGCTGACCACCGCGCCGCAGCGGGAAAATCTGGACGTGTTGATGCGTTACTACAGCCTGTTGCGCCTCGCCCGGTTTATGGAGCAGGACAACAATCACCTGTTACCGCCGGAGGCGCTGCCGCCCGATATGCGGACAATGCTGCTGTATTACTGGCCCGACCGGGAAGCTATCACCACCGCCGCGCATGATCTGCTTGCGGCCCTGAGTGACGATGAAATCACCGAATGGGAAAACAGCGGGGGGATTTTATGTCTGTAACGTTCGATGCCAGCGGCAACATTATCAGCAACGGTAAAACCACCCGCGACGACAGGAAGTTAAAGCCCGGGGAGCTGGTAGAGAAAACCACGAAGGGCGAGTTTCGGCTGATGCGTGAATACGGGGCGCTGAAAAATAACGACCATGAAAGCGTGATTTTTTACGCCGCAGACGTCGCGACAATGAACCTTGCCGCCGCCGTGGATGCGACCCGGCAAGCCAACTGGCCCGCGTTTTTTTCTGCCCTTACCGGGAAAAAAGGCAGCACCATTCCCGGAAAAAATGAAATCGCGATAGCAAAACTGGCACTGGAGCTGTGCGCCCGTTATCCGCAACCCTCCCGGGCTGAAAATATGCTGGCTTTGAGTTCCGATGAACTGGAGCGCATCAGGCAGGAACTGGACGGCGACGATCCGCCACCGGATAAATAAAAACATTCCGCATCCCGTCCTGCCCCAAACCCGCATATTACGCGGGTTTGTATTTTCAGCCGGGCGGTAAATCAGCGAGCGATTGACAGGACATAAAAAAATGACCGGATTAGACCAGGTAAAGCAGTGGCATGAATCCGGCGGCGACAGCGCATTCCGGGCCGCGCTGGAGCTGCCCACGCAGGACAACAAAGAAACCCGTTGCCCGATGTGTGACAAGAAAAAATTCAAGCTTAAACCGCGTGGTCTGCCGTCTGCGTATTACGTTTGCACCTGTTCGGCGGGCGTGAAAGGGTTTTCATTCATCGACCTGTTTATCCGTCACCCACTGGGCATGGGCCGCGGCCCGCAGCATATTGCCAGCGATGCCGATTTGCTGGAGGCTGCCCGGCGCATCGATGGCCTGTTTGCCATTGGCGCATTTGAGGGCGCAAAACCGGAAACCCCGGCGGAACGGCAGGCGCGGGAACGGCTTAATGCCGCGCTGAAAGCAGAGCGCGAGGAAGCGGAAGCGCGTGACGATGCGGAGCACATCGCGCAGTCACGCGCCACGGCGCAGAACATCGCGCAGGGCGTCATTGATGGCGAATGCGCCTACATGAAGCGCAAGGGGCTGCTGAATAAAACCCGGGTTTTTACCGCTGATGTGTATCACCCGGACAGCGTGGATTTATGGGCGCAGGCGGGCGACGGGGCGATCCCGTATTACGATTACGACGAACACGGGGAGCCGTGTTTACGTTACTGGCAGTGCCTGCCGTCGAACCCGAAACGCGCCAAAAGCATGACCCGCCACGCCGCCACCCGGGGCGCGTTTGCCGTGGCAGCCTGCCCGCCGGAATGGGAGAGCATTATTATTTGTGAGGGCTGGGCGACCGCCGTCAGTGTGGCGCTTGCGATGCCGGAATGTTTTGTCGTGGCGGCGGTCAGTTGCTACAACCTTGCCGCCGTGGCGGATGCAATGGCGGAGCGCTGGCCCGGTATCCCGTTAATTTTTGCCGCCGATAATGACTACAAAGACCCGCAGAAAGCAGAGAGCTACCATAACGGCGAGCTGAAAGAAAACGCCGGGGTGAAGTACGCGAAAGCCGCCGCCGCCGTGGTGGGCGGCATAGTGATTTACCCGCAGCCGCTGGACGGAAAGAAAACGGATTTTGACGATTACCGGCGGGCTGTGGGCGTCAGCGCCATGCGCGAATTTATCCGCACGCAGTTACAGCGGGCGAAACAGAAAACCCCTGCCGGGATGCCGGATGCGCCAGAACGCCCCGCCACTGTTCCCGTCACGCAGCCGCCACCGGGCGGAATGGCCGCGCTCAATTATCCGAAGCTGGACGTTATCCCGTACTGTGTCGAAACCGGCAGCGGGAAAACCGCCATTGTCCCCGAAACCTATAACTACACGTTCGGCGTCAGCCATATTTACCGCCGCTACTACCCTGATGACGGCCCGGAAATTACGCACGCGCTCAATGAGCCGTATGTATGCCAGCACCAGCGCGGGCCGCTGGTTATATGGATTTTGCATCATCCCGTTACCGACCGGAAAGCCACGGCGATAAAAGCCAATAACCCGGTTGTTTTGTGCCGTGGGCTGTCTGTGACGGGCGTGGGCGAGCTGGACGGGGTTGCGTATATCACGTTGCAAAACGACGCCACCGGGCAGCGCTGGACGCTGGCCCTGTCTGCTGTGTACGCCAATTTGCGCACCGCCCTGATAACCGTTACCGGGTTTGCCCCGTCTGACCGGGAGGCCATCGGGTTTATTGCGCTGATGATTGACCACCTTGCGGCCCGCGCCCCGCGTCTGACGTATTCCACGCAATCGGGCTGGCAGCAGAACGCAGCCGGGCGGGTTTATCTGTCTGCCAGCGGGGAAACATGGGGGCGTCACGACGACGATTTTCAGTTAATAGAAACCAGCACCCTACGCGGCATTTTCACCACGGCAGGCACGCTGGAGGGCTGGCAACAGACGGTTGCCGGGCCTGCCCGGGGGAATCATTCGGTTATGTGGATGATCGGGATTGCTATCAATGCGGGTTTTTACCCGTTCCGCGACAGTGACGCCGTAAGCGACAAGGCCACGCATATTGCGCATTTTTACGCGGAATCGACCGGGGGCAAAACGTCAGCCATGAAAGCCGCCGCGTCAGTCTGGGGGCGTCCTGATGCCGGGAATTTTGACTCATGGAATGCGACCGCGCACGGCCTGCCCCACAAAGGCCGCCGCCACCATCACGGCGTGATGTTTCTCGATGAACTGCAAAATTTCGCGATGGGGAAAACGGCGGGGATCAGGGCAAAAACGCTGGGTACAGAATTATCCGCGATGCTGATGATTCTGCAAAACGGCAGTATCAGAACCACCGCCACCCCGATAAATGACGGGGTAAACGTCCGGGCGTTCCGTTCGCTGGTTATCAGCAACGGTGAACGGTCATTAGAACAGCAAATCATTGAATGGGGCGGCAGCGCGGCGGGCGGTTTACAGGCCCGTATGCTGGATTATCCGTTTTTACCGTTACAGGCGCTGAACGGTATCCCGCCCGGGCTGACAGATGAAACCCGGTTTGCAGCACTGGCGGAAAATATCGAGGCCGCCGCGATGCAACATTACGGGCATGTTGCGCGGGCGGTCATGGAAATGATTGCCACCGACCCCGCTTGCCTGTCGGAATACCGCCGGGAGGCCGCCGCGTTTCTGGCGTGGATACATGAACAATATCCCGACCGTGACCGGGTATTATCCCGGGCCATCGAGCTGCACACGACCACGTTTGCCGCCCTTGCCGTCACGCGGCATTTAACGGGCTGGACGCTGGAAGGAATCGTTGAAGCCGCCGCGCAGCAGTTACAGGCATGGATTGAGAACCGGGGCAGCGGCAGCCGCAGCGAATCCCTGTTTATCAATCGTCTGGTTTACAGCCTGCTGGCGGGCGGTTCGTACCCGCATCACCTGAGCGCGATACAGGAGCAAAAGCGGTATTACAACGGCTACCGGATAGGCGCGGAGGATGAAATGGGCCGGGATATCACCCCGAAACCCGGCGACGTTTACGCCGTCACCAGTGAAACGTTAAAAACGCTGTCTGAGGGCATGACAAGAAAACAGCGCCTGAATGCGCTGACCGCCGCCGGGATGCTGACGAAAGATGATGCCGGAAAGGATATCGCCACGATTCAACATATAACCGTAGGCCGGGATAACGCAGGCGGGCGGCGGTATTCACACAACGTTTTAAAAATCATCCTGCCTGATGCGGACACCATCGCCCGGGCAATGGAGGCCGCACAATGAAAAACGGCGAACAGGACACCCGCGCGGCCCTTGAGGCGTCATGGTTGCGCATTCAGGAACAGAACGGCGAGGCCGAAAAGGCGCGGGCCACGGCTGAAAAACACCAGACGGAACAGCGGGCGATTGCGGCCCTGATTGCGCACGCTGAATCACCGCACGGCTACCGGGAATATTACGCCGCCCTGAGAGGGGCGCAGAACACCGCAGCGGGCCTGTCTGTCATTCTGGCCCGGGAGGGTAAACGGGCCTATGATGCCGCCGCCCGGGCGGCTAATGAGCATTACACTCTGTTAGCGGCAAAGATGCCGGAAGTGTATCAGCGGGCGGAGCTGGCCCGCGTGGCGAGGTTTGACCCACGGCGGAACAGTGACGCCGACCGGGCCACGATCAACAATGCGACCGCCGCCATACAGGCCGCTATTGAACAGTACCGCCGCGCCGGGCTGCTGAATTTTATTGAAGGTTCAATGATAGGCGTGATCGCCTCGCTTGAAGTCGGGCGTGTGACTGAAAGCATTTACCGCCTGTTTTCCGGCGAGGCTGCCGGGCTGATTGATGATCACTACCGGGAAGGCTTGCCGCTTGAAACACCGCAGGCCATCGCCGCCCGTTCAATCTGGCATAACACCCCCGCCGCTGTTCCCGTCACGCTGCTGACCATCCAGCGGACGCAGATGTATTACCCGGAAACGGATGAATACGGCGATATCATTTGCCTGAATCCCCTGAGCGAAATCGCCCGCCGTTCGTCCTGAATTTCCCCCGGCCCCCGGGTTTTAAAGAACCCCTTTTTAACTCCGCCCTACGGAAAGAAAACCCGGGCCGGGTTAATGCGTCCTGTTCGTCGCCTGAAAATTTCCCCGAATTGATCGCCTATTTCACCCCGGCTGTATTACCGGGCAGCGGATTTAATTCGGCTAAAGTGTTTCAATCCTGTTACAAGTAGCCCAAAACGGCCCCCATGATTCGCTTTTTTCGGCCATGATTCGCATTGATTCGTTTTTGTTTTTTGAAAACCAACTCAAGATTTAACATTTTATTTATTTGTTTTTATTAAGTTTTATAAAGAAAAAAATAAATTAAACCCGTTATGATTCGCATGATTCGCTTTTTTACCAACATTCCCCTCGTGTGTACGCACACATTTTCCCTGCCCCGTTGTGGTGTGTCGTTTGTGTGTGTACAGGGGGGGAGTTATATGTGAAAAAAAAGCGAATCAAGCGAATCAAGAACTGACTAAATCAATATTAATCAACGTGATAGCCACAAAAAAAAGCGAATCAAAAAACGAATCAATGCGAATCATGAGCGACAAAAAGCGAATCAAAAAACAGTGAATATATATAAATCAAACAGATAGGTATAAAAAAAGCGAATCATAAACCCCGGCAGCGCCATCATTCCGGCTAATAATTCCGCCAGAACCTGCCGCCCGTTCCCGTCCTGCCATGCTGTTACCGGGCTGGCGGCGCACACTGTGGTATCACCCGGGGAAATGGGGCGCGGGGCTGGTCTGTTTTGGGTATACCTTTAGGAAACCACCTGTAACAGTTCACTTTGATTTTTTATTGAAACCCAAAATGAACCGGTTTAGCATTTAGACCTAAACTAAACCGGAGCGAAACATGAGTTACGTACACGCCTATCTGAGAGCCTCGACCGAAGAACAGGACGCGAACCGCGCCCGTAAATCCCTGGAGGATTTTGCCGCCGCCAATAACACCCGCATCGCGGGCTGGTACGTGGAACAGGAAAGCGGGGCGAAACTGGCCCGCCCGGAATTATTCCGCCTGCTGGACAACACGCAGCCGGGCGACGTGTTGTTACTGGAACAGATTGACCGCCTGAGCCGTCTGAATGCTGAGGACTGGGATAAATTGCGCGGACTGATTACGGCTAAAGGCGTGCGCATTGTGTCGCTGGATATGCCCACATCACACACCTTTCTGACCGTCGCGGACGAATTTACCGCTCGCATGATGGGGGCGATTAACGGGATGATGCTGGATATGCTGGCAGCGATAGCCCGCAAGGATTACACCGATCGCCGCCGCCGTCAGGCTGAGGGCATCGTGAAAGCGAAAGCCGCAGGGCGCTATAAGCCGCGCACGGTAGACCTGAACAAACAGGGCGCGATTATCAGCATGTTGCGCGACGGAAAATCATACGGAACGATTGAGAAGGCATTAGGCGTAAGCCGGGCAACGATTGCCAAAGCATCAAAGGTGATGAGAACAGAAGAGTAGTGATTTTGAAATAAAAACAATTAACTATGTTTTTTCTATTGTAGTGAAATCATGGCGAATCGTAAAAAAGTAATGTGTTTTATAAAGCAACTCGGTGTTTGAGTTGTTTTATATATGACTCTTGCCTTTTTGAATTCAACTGGTTACTTATGGTTTCTGTACTCATAGTGCTCCATGTTACTCAAAGCATTACATTGAATCGGTGGTGCTGAATTGCGTAATTGGTTTTGTTATATTGTATACGTCGTAGCGACTGACCGGATGAGATTGAGCGCTACCCAGCAGGGCAAATCTTGTTCCTGTGTTCGCGCAAGGCGAACCTAAGCGAAAGCTAGTGGTGTCCGGAACGATTACCAAAGAAATAGAAAAAAGGCACCTTTCAGGTGCTTTTTTTTCATCTTCTAGTCGCCAGAGGCTTCCCACAAAATACCCTGCCGCATAACCCTACAAAACCAATTCGCCCTAGTAAGGACGGAGGCCCGTACCCTCGATCTTCAGGATAGGCACTCTCGATGACAATATTCAAATCTTGTAGGTGTTTCTCATCACGCGAGGCGCGTCTTATTTCAAAAAATAAGTGGTATGGCCCCTCAGGATCATCAATTGTAATGGAGTAGGCCCAGTTTCTCTTTGCCGATGTTTGATACACCTTTTCTGCTGGATCGCATAGACGGTTGATAATCTCAGGCAATGCCAAAGACAATCTATATCTAATTGGGCAAAACGTTCTCCCATTCCCGCTATGGTCGTAAATTATCGGTTCTCCTATTGGGTGATAAAAGGATTCATAACCTTTTGTAAAACAATGGTTTGTGAATCTTACGTGTACTTTTAATACCTTTTTAGCCATATCGCTATTTACGTGCATAATGAATGGCTCAAGGTGAGTGAAATCGTACTCTTCCCCAGATATTTCTAACGTTGGGAAATAGCTAGCCATGAATTACTCCCATTTAGCGCCAACCTCCTGCATACGGCCCACTAATGCGTTGTACCTTTCATCTTTTTCCTTACCTTCGTATAACTCTTTAATGACAGTCAGCGGGTTAAGCAAAATCACATATTGAAATTCACCTGATGTGCCAGGCTTTGTAGTTATGAAACCTAAATCTCTTAGTTTTCTCATCCTCCCTGTCCATGTGGTAACTGCTCGCTGTCCACTAAAACCAGCTTCATAAGCAAACCCATCTTTATCCCTTATTTCCACAAAGCCTTCATCAAATACTCTGCACCAAAGAGCCAGATATGTTGGGACAATGGCAGGCCCGTTCCTCCGAGGTAATCGAGGATTCGACTGATATATGTCAGCGTTCTTGGCACTGTGGTATACCCGTCATGCTCATGGCGATTCCATACCTTGAGTTGTTCAAGTTCGTCTCCCCATAGCTCTTCTAACAAGGTTTTCCTTTTTGCTGAAAGAGTTCTCCTTCCTGACTTTTTCGCTCTTTCTGAACCACTATTTTTTACTGTTGGTGGTGGCGCTATCGGTAGTGGCAGTGGTGGCAGTGGTAACTTCGCCATTTCATTCTCCAAAATTATTTAATATACGGCTA